>DASXVO010000053.1 GCA_036504215.1 Vicinamibacterales bacterium
GGCCGCCTGCCCACGCGCCGGAGCATGGTCGGCAACCGTGCTAGCCTTCTGCGGCGCGCGCGAGTGGCGAAATGGCAGACGCGCTGGCTTCAGGTGCCAGTGTCCGAAAGGACGTGCGGGTTCAAGTCCCGCCTCGCGCACAGATCCTTGGGAGATCTCCCAAGCCGAGCAAGAGCCGGGGACCACGGGGTTCTCGGCTCTTCTTCGTTCTGTGGCCGGTGCACAACACCCTTCGAGACGGTCCGGCGGCGCCGCGTCGACGCATGGTGGCGACAGTCCCGCCGGTGTGGCAGGGCATGTGCCTAGTGCGCGGATGCTGTCGGCGGCGACCGATGAGGGAATGCCCAACGGCCTTGACACCCACCTCCGCACCCGAGCCCTCCTGGCCGGGGTGCACGCGCGCGCAGACTTTGCCGCGACGCCTGAGCCGCCTTCAGCGCCAGTCATCGCGCTGCCCACGCCCCCGCTCTGGCCGTCGCGTGACGGCGTTCGCCGCGGCTTCGTCGCTGCGGCGATGGATGCCCAGAACCGCATCTCGGTGACCAAGCTCGCGCCGTTCCTTCCCTGGGACGACGACACCGCGGTGGTCGTACGGATCGAGCACGGCAAGGTCCGCGTGACTGCCGGGTGGGCGAACGGCCCGACCGAGCTGGTCTCACGCTTCCGCGATGGCAGGTTGACCCTGCCTGCGAGTGCACGCGCGGTGCTGGACATCGGTCCCGGAGACGTGGTCGTGGCAGCGACGGCTGGCGACGGCGAGGTCTTCCTCGCGGCGGGCGCCGATCTGGCCCTTCTGATGACGGGCGTGCGGGCGGCGGAGCCGGTGGCGGCGGCGTCGCCCGAGCCAGCCAAGCGTCGCAAGCGGTCCGGCGTTCGGCCTGCTTGGACAGCGGCGAGTGCTGCGAGCGGGTGAAGAACGCCGCTCGCCGTGTGGGCGATTGCGCGTCGGGCCGGCCTCCTCACAGTGCACCTCGCACCGGGGAGTCCGGAGCGACAACTGAGGAGGACATGACGTGAACAGCACCAGGAATGACGCTTCGGCAGTCGGCGACCGGCCGGCGCCGGAGTTGGCGGACGCGATTGCGCTGATTGCCCAGCAGGGCGCGGCGCTGGTCCAGATGCAGCAGGCTCTGCAGTTGCTCGCTGAGCGCCGGGACGACGCGCCACGGAGCGCCCGTGGTGCCGGGGACCGGATCACCGTGGCGCAGCTCGTCGTGAAGGCGAAGGCGTCGATGACGACAAACACCTTCCGCACGTACGCCGGCTACATGACCTTCCTCGCCGCGGGTGACCCGTCGTTGACGGACGTGGACGGGCACCAGTGGGCCGGCATCGGCACGATGTGGGCCGACGAGGTGCTGCCGAGCCACCTTGAACAGGCGCTTCTGTTCGTCGACCAGCGGGCCGCCCGGCGTGCCGAGGTGAGGGCGGAGCAGCGGGAGGCCGCGGAGCGGACGGTACGACGCACCGACGGTAAGGGCGCCCGCTACAACGCCATCGGCGCGTGGCGCAGGCTCTTCGAGGAGGGGATCCGCGACCGGCACCTCGCGGAAGGACACAACCCGGCGGCGAAGTTGAAGAAGCCGAAGCGTTCGAAGGGTGGCCGGCGGATGGCTCTGGAGGACAAGCATTTCGTGCAGATGCGCGAGCTGCTCTCCTCAACCGGGGACGACCCGGAGCTGGACGAGATGATCGTGCGCTTCCTCGTGGTGACCGGTGCACGTCAGGAGGGCCTGCTGAAGCTGCGCCTGGAGGACATTGACGAGTCGGAGTGCACGGTTCGCCTGCGCGAGAAGTTCGACACCGACATCGACCAGCCCGTGCCGGACTGGTTCATCAGCATGCTGCTCGCGTTCGCGCACCGGCGCGGTGTCGTCGCGCGCGGGGACCGTGTGTTCTGTAAGCGGCTGGGCGCGGGCCAGTTCAGGCCAATCACCAGGCGGCGGTTCAACTACGTCTTCTGCGACCGGCTCCAGGCCTCCTACGACTGGGCCGACGACATGCAGGTCACGGCCCACACGCTGCGCCATCACGCGACGACGAAGGTTGAGCGCCTGGCGGGCAGTGCGGTGGCGACGGCGTTTGCCAGGCACGCTCTGGTCGAGACGAACAACATCTACACGGAGGCGAGCCGACGGGAGGTCGCGCAGGCGGTCGTGGACTTGCACGGCGGCGACCACCCGTGGCTCCACCGTCAGCCGCGCCCTCGGCGCTAGTGAGTCGCAGGTACTGCCAACAACGACGGG